>NC_017935.1 GCF_000147715.2 Mesotoga prima MesG1.Ag.4.2
AAAGGTTGGTAGTGTGAAAGGGTAAATAGAATAGTGAGAGTTATGGAGTCTATGCCTACTTCTACTTGCGGTGATGAAATGCGTGAGTGATTGAGTAGGTAAGGGATATAGATATCTAATTATGATTTAGGATATTAGGATATGAAATGATATCATTTTAGAGAGGTGAGTATGTCAATGTATAAGAAAATCAAAAGGGTAATATCGTTCAGTCCGAAAACATGGGGCAGATTAGATGGACTGAGCAATCGTATGGATACTCCTATCTCTACTTTAGTAAACATGGGTATTGCCTGGTGGATGGATTATAACGAGTTGTTTAAAAGGAGTCCAGAGGTGATAGCTAAACTCATGAAAATGAAGGAGGAAATAAATGGGGAAAAGCAAGAATGAAAAAACCCGCTTGAGAGTAGGAGCTCTCGAGGCGGGGGTTGTGATAAGTAAGTTGGTTAGTTCAAGTATAGCAAATCCTACTAGGTGTAATCAATCTAATCTCAAAGCGGAAATAAAGAATGATTTTGAGGCGGACTCTTTAGAGGACGCCTCAAATGCTGCTTTATTGCGGTATGAGGCAGATGAATACTACGGTATAGGTGATGCACCCGATCATAGTAATACGGGTGCGCAAAGCCGGAAGAGGGGGAAATACTCTGTTGTTTCTTCTGGGATAGACTCGCTATATTTGACAATTCAGTTATCGGAGAGATCGCATGGAGACTTGCTAGCTGGTATAAGAGAAAACACGGATTCAAGGCTGGGTATAGTGAGTTATTGGGAGCATAAGTGGCATGAAATGAAAGTTTCAGTTAAGGAGTCTGGAGGGTATCGCCTAGGGTTAGACGATGGATATATACGGGTGCTCTTAGCCGAAACGTGGAATGAAAACATGCCGTGTATAAAGATTGGAATATCTTCTGAGTTATTGCATAGGTTTAATTTGAGTGAGTGCTGGGATATGGTGAAACGAATGTTTCAGGATTTGAAGGTTATATCTATAAAGGTAAACCGTGCGGATCTTTACGTAGATGTAGCTGGGTTGAGTCTGGAGAAGATAAAGAGAGAGAACAGGGTGTGTTATTCGGGGAAGTATGCAATGTATGAAGAGAAGGGGAAAATCACGGGGCATAGTTTCGGTACGCGTGGCAATGATATTTATTGCAGGATTTACGATAAATTGAAAGAGATTACCGATGTATCGCATAAAGGGTGGATGTGCGATATATGGAGTAAAAGTGGTTGGAGTGGAGAAGAGGTTACACGTGTGGAGTTCGAGCTTAGACGTGGATTTTTCCGTGATATTGAATGTAGTACGATTGATGATTTGTTTCTGCTTAACCTTACGGATGTGTGGGTAACGTGTAGTAAGTGGTTGAGTTTTCGGATAGATGGAGATATCAGGCTTAAAGATAGAGAAGTTGCTGAGTATTGGAAGTTTGTAGCCGATAGTTGGGGCGAAGGGGTAAAGCTAAAGAGGAAGAGAAGAAGCGGAGATATAAGAGAGAGAATAAAGAATGCAGATAGACGCCTCCTGGCTGCGGTAGCGGATTCGTCAGGATACAGGCAGGAGACGATTAGTGAGACGTTTGATAGGGTTATAGGTTATATGCGTATGCCTTCCATCCGACGTGCGTTTTATTCTCGTCAATGGAAGAGATGGAGTGAGAGAGAGGTGATAGATTCGAGCGAAAAGCATTATCAGCTTGTTCCGTTCTAAGAGAGTGTAG